>JBPOHV010000007.1:0-3614 GCA_052035175.1 candidate division WWE3 bacterium
CGGATGGGCCGATTAAACCGATAATTTGACCAGCTATCAAGTCAAAATTGATCTTGTCGAGAACAAGCTGCTGCCCAAAGTTTTTAGAGATTGCTTGTAAATCTAATAATTTTTCCATAAGAGCCTCTTTCTAAGTAAGTGATTAATCACTTACTATTTTTTATTATAGTGGATAATCACTTACTTGTCAATTTATTTTTTAAAATTTAAATTGAAATTTGCTAACAAAATTGAGAAGCATCAAGTTTTCCCTCATACAAAGATGTTACAATATAGTAATGAAGAGAAAGGACGATTTGAATGAGCTATTCAAAACTTTTAAAAGAAATAATGTACGATGAAGATAATATTTCATATACAGAAAGAGGGATAAAACCAATTTTTTCTGCTCCAGAGACTGCTAAAATTATAATCATAGCACAAGCACCGGGGATTCATGCTCAAGAGTTGGGTATATTTTTCAATGATTTAAGCGGCGATAAGCTTCATGAATGGTTAGGTATTGATAAAGAATGTTTTTATGATTCTGGATATTTCGCAGTGGTCCCAATGGATTATTATTTTCCTGGAAAAGGTAAAATGGGGGACTTACCTCCAAGAAAAGGATTTGCAGAAAAATGGCATAAGAAAACATTAGATCTCATGCCAAATAAACAATTAATACTTTTGATTGGTGCCTATGCTCAACGATATTACTTAAAACAAAGATCGACGGAAAAATTAACCAATACTGTAAAGAATTTCGATAGATATCTACCTGAATTTTTCCCCCTTGTGCACCCTTCGCCACGTAATAATATTTGGCAGTCCAAAAATCCTTGGTTTCTAGATCAGGTTATTCCTGTTTTGCAGGAACGTGTTAAAGCAATTCTTAAATAAAGATTCGGAAATATACACAAGATTGTTTTTATAGTCAAAATTTTTAGAACTGACACTATCGTAACTGAATAGAATTATAAAAATATAAGTCTATGATTAATATCATTAAATCAATTGAACATAGTTAGATGTATTTGAAACAATCTAGACATTCTAGTATTTTTAAAACTTGATATAAATCAATTATTATATTTCTATGCTCGGTTATACTGGATATAATAAAGGAGGTATAAATCATGCAAAAATGGTTATCAGGTTATCGAAATTGGTTGACAGCAATAACTGGTGTTCTTATTATTCTTGCTTTTTCATCCAAATGGTTTTTTAGTAGTGAGCAGGGCTCAGCTTATCTACTGTTTGTAGCTTCATTAGTTGGTGGTTTACCAATTTTTGTTCAAGCCTATCAAGCTCTTAGAGTTAAGGTCATTAGCATCGATCTCTTAGTAACTCTTGCTATTTTAGGGGCATTTGTTATTAAAGAGTTTGAAGAATCAGCTATTGTAGCTTTTCTCTTCTTGTTCGGTGCATACTTAGAACAAAGAACATTAGCCAAGACACGTTCTGCGATTAAGAATCTTGTCGAGTTGGTGCCAGAGACTGCATTTCGGAAAGCACACAATGGTGACTTTGAAGAGGTGTCGATTGAAGAAGTTGAAGAAGGTGACATTCTTATAGTAAAAACAGGTGGTAAGATCCCAGTTGATGGTGAAGTTATATTTGGCGCTGGTACCACAAATGAATCCAGCATAACAGGTGAGCCTATTCCAGTCTCTAAAGGTCTAGGAGATAAAGTTTTTGCTGGTACTATTCTCGAAAATGGGACCATACAACTTCGTACTGATAAAATTGGGGAAGACACAACTTTTGGGAAAATTATTGAATTAGTCGAAGAAGCACAAGACTCCAAATCAAAAGCTGAAAGATTTATTGATCAATTTTCAAAATACTATACACCTGCAGTTTTGGTGCTTGCTATTCTCGTTTGGCTTATTAGTCGCAATATTGAGTTAGCCGTTACTATTTTGGTTCTCGGATGTCCTGGTGCATTGGTTATTGGGGTACCAGTTTCAAATGTGTCAGGGATTGGAAATGGCGCACGACATGGTATTTTATTTAAGGGTAGTGATGTCATTACAAACTTTAGTAAAGTTGATACAATGCTATTTGATAAAACAGGAACATTAACTTATGGTAACCCTCAGGTTGCACAGACAATCTACTATAGCAGTGATAGGAGTCTTGCTGAGAGCTTACTGGCTAGTGTTGAGAGAGAATCAGATCATCCGCTCGCGAAAGCAATTGTGAACCATTACTCAGGTTCTTTAGTAGAGGTAATTGACTCAACAGAGGTCGTTCAAGGTGGGGGAGTTGTTGCTCGTATTAAAAATCACCAAGTTCTCGTTGGGAACTCTTATTTGATGAATCAATATAATATTCCTTTCACTAACCAGATGAAGAGCGACATAGCAGGGATGGAAGCAGAAGGGAATTCAATTGTCCTAACTGCTATTGATGGACAAATAGCTCTTGTTGTAGGGATTCGCGACCAGATTAGACAAGGAGTCAAGGAGGATTTAGAGACGCTTAAGAATATGGGAGTAAAAAATCTCATTCTATTGTCTGGAGATAATCAAGGTACAGTTGATTTAGTTGCTAGTCAGTTAGGCTTAACCGAGGCTTATGGTCATCTACTACCAGAGGACAAGGCAGAATTTGTGAGAAAACGTCAGGCAAGTGGAGAAATAGTAGCATTTGTCGGAGATGGTATTAATGATAGCCCATCATTGGCCTTGGCAGATATTGGAATTGCCATGGGAAACGGTACAGATGTTGCCATTGAAACTTCAAATGTTGTTTTGATGAATTCGGATTTTCACAGAATCCCTCATGCGATCGGATTGGCTAAAGCTACACGACGTAATATGATTGAAAATATCTTCATTTCATTGGTAGTCGTAGTAGTTCTTCTTATCAGCGTTCTCTCAAGTTCGTGGATGAATATGGCTATTGGCATGTTTGTTCATGAAGGTAGCATTCTCCTGGTTATTTTGAATGCTATGAGGCTTTTAAAATATAAAAGAAAATAGAGATTCTTGATATAAATCAATTTTTTATTCTAAATATTGTACTATACTAAAGATATAATAAGGAAAGGAAGTAAAGATGATGAAAAAAGCTATACTACAGCTTGAAACACTGGCTTGTCCTACATGTATGCAAAAAATTGAGGGAGCCATTAAAAGTGTGGCAGGTGTTGATAAGAACAGTGTTAAGGTTCTCTTCAACGCTAGCAAGGCAAAAGCAAATTTTGATACAAGTCTGACAAATATTGAAGAAATTGCGAATGCAGTACGAGCAATTGGCTATGATGTTCTAAAAGCATCAGAAAAATAATAGGGGGAAGTTGTAATGTTAAAACAATTTTTTGAAGCAAATGATGAGATGCTTGATTTATATACTAATGCTATCACAAAAGCTCATGGGAAAAATCATCCAGAAGTTTTTGAAGTTCGCAAACTTTATGAAACAATTCAGCATAAAATACAGGGTAATAATATGGACCTATCAAATGAATTTTCGGAACTAAGGGGTGTCACAAAAGATTTTGCGATTCCAGATGATGTTTGTGAGACATTTACTAAAACCTATCAGCTCTTAAAACAATTTGTCGAATTATCTCAAGAGTAGGTTTCGTCAATTAGAAAGAGGTTATCCATGGTTCAACATCTTTGCGT
>JBPOHV010000012.1:0-1530 GCA_052035175.1 candidate division WWE3 bacterium
TGGGGTATGATTAATGATATTTCTACCCATAGTTTATCAATGTGGTTAAAATCAAAAACCGATGATGAATTTGTGGTAGTGCCAAGAGAATTTTGTGTTTTAGTAGTGTCATTTTTGGAACGACAAGTTCCACAGAATGAACATTTACTGTTTAATTCGCAAAATGTACTTGGGCAACTTGAAGAAATAAAACGCTATTTATAACTGTAAAATAAGAAATTGTTGGTTGTAAAATCTCAAGAAAAATGATGAAATTAATATTAGTCAAAATATTATTGAGTTTTAAGTGGAAGGATCAAACCAACAAAGTCTTACTAGACAACAGAAAGAAGCAGTAGGATTGCTGTCTATAGGTACATTCCTCGAGTATTTTGACCGTGTGACCTGAAACTTCTTTATCAGATTAAAAGAAAGATAAAGACAAGCTATATTATATTGATGGTTAAATTCCATCTTCCCAGACATCGGGATAAAAGTATATGCCACACGATTATAACTGGCAAATATAATTGTGCAAGCATGGCATAAAAGGGAGTAACTCAAAACTCTATTGGGAATCCTCCCGAACAAAGTTGAGTATGGTGACGAGAGAAATTTGTATTAGAACCTTCGTCATATTCGAAATGCGAAATAGAGTTGATAAGTACGCATTACCAAAAGGTAAAGGGATAATAGAAATCAGAATGGTCGAGTCTGATTTGATGTTCTTAAATATCCTCGGAGGAAAGCAAGCACCTAACCTCAACATGAAATTATAATATAGAACAGGGTAACTAACATATTGCTCTTCATTATGCTCAATACATTTTCCTATTTTTGATAATGTAAGCATATTGAAGAAGGTGCCAACCGCAAGCTCTATGTTAGAGGGATTGTCTCAGAAGCAAATGCCTAGGGTAATACCTAGGATAAGCAGACGGAGACACGATGGTTTGGATGGTAAAGTTGTTAGTAGTAGTTAATAGGTTATGAGCCAATCATTATGATTAGGTATGAATGGAATGAGATTCCTTGGCGAAAGCTAGAAATTAAAACATTTAAGCTACAAAAACGAATTTATCGAGCCATGCAACAAGATAATATCAAACTTGTGCATAAGTTACAAAGATTGATGTTAGCGTCAACAAGTGCAAGAATACTCGCTACTCGCAAGGTAAGCCAAGATAACAGAGGACGCAAGACAGCTGGGATAGATGGAAAAATAGCTCTTACCCAAAGAGAAAGGATGAACTTAGCTTTATCAATTAATTTAAAGGGAAGAAGCAAACCATTAAGAAGAATCTGGATTGCGAAAAGTGGGACTAATGAAAAACGTCCTCTTGGTATACCTACGATAGAAGATAGAGCAAAACAAGCACTTTTAAAGATGGCACTGGAACCTGAGTGGGAGGCAAAATTTGAGCCTAACTCTTATGGTTTCAGACCTGGCAGGTCTGGGCACGATGCAATTGTCGCCATACATAATGCAATTACGAAAAAAACAGGTTATGTACTAGATGCAGACATATCTGGGTGTTTTGACAATATAAA
>JBPOHV010000004.1:0-8182 GCA_052035175.1 candidate division WWE3 bacterium
GGCGTAAATTTGGAACAGCATGATTATCATGTGGTATCCGCTGCAAGTGACGTGGCTCTTGAAGAAAGGCATCATTTTATATTTGTTTTGACACCTGAGCGGTTGCTCTATCTATTGATTAGCAAACCGGATATTGAAATAGACTATTTGTTTTTAGATGAAGCACATAAGCTGTCTGGTAAAAACAGTCGAGGCCCATTTTATTATAAAGTGGTAGATATGCTGCTCAAGCGAACACATAAACCACACTTTATATTTGCTTCACCGAATATTCCGAATCCACAAGTATACCTTCGCCTCATGAATGACATTATAGAAAATGGGGATGAAAACAAGCTGGCTTCTACATATTCGCCGGTTATTCAAGTGAAATTTTTGATGGATTTTGCTGGCGGACAAATTGATGTATATAATGAGAAGGCTGATAAGCGGGTAAAAATTGCCGACATAAAACAGTCTGGCGCAAAACTTAATGATATGCTTGTTCTGTTTGAAGCCAAGAACCTGAGAATGCCACCAGAGGATAGAACGCAGACAATAGTATATTATAATGGTCGAGCAAGGGCCATTGCCGCTGCAAAAGAATATACCAATTATGCTGGTATAAAAGAGAAAAACGACCCTGAACTGAATGCGCTATCAAAGGATATCAGTCAGGAAGTTCATGGAGATTATTATCTTGCCGATATGATAAAAAAGGGCGTTGCATATCATATCGGTTATCTTCCAGCGTCCATAAGGACAAGAATAGAGAAGCTGTTTCAAAGTGGACACATTACCATTATGTTTTGTACCAGTACGCTACTGGAAGGAGTTAATTTACCAGCAGATAATCTATTTATCACAGACACCAAGATTTTCCGTCGCCAGATGAGTCCTGTGGATTTCAGAAACTTAATCGGACGCGTTGGTCGTATCAGTTATAATTTGTATGGAAATGTGTATTTTGTTTCTGAAGAAAACTCTGTAACGCCTGAGACGTATGTTGAAATGCTGCAGACGCCGGTTCCAGAACAGGAGCTTTCGATTGTAACAAATCCTGACGTCCTGAAAAAGGTTGAAAAGAAGTATATTGTTGATATTCTGAAAAGTGGCAGTTCTGTTATACCGCAACGCACGAACGAGGATGGTAAGGAACTACAGTCAGAAGAATCCTATGTTATGATGCGTAAATTTGGACTGATTCTCCTGCGTGATATTATGGAAGATAGAGATAGTCTTGTTCGCAGGGAATTTTCGGATTTATTAACACCAGCTGAAGAAGATGGTATTAGAGAAAAATTCCAAGGGGTGCCAACACTACCGGATGATGACATTAATACTTCGGTTGACCAAACAAAAAAACTTATTATTGCCATCAAGGACGGCCTTAGCTATCCAGAGTGCCCGAATGGCAAATTTGCCTATCCCGATGTAATTGAATTTTTGAACAAGCTATCAAAAATTTTTGATTGGGAGATATATGAAAAATCGTCCCTGGGGAAGGAATCTCTTAGAAAATGGTATGCCGTCATTCTGTGCCAATGGATGGAAGGCACCGGACTCAGCTATATCATGAAAAAAGCAATAGAGTACAAGAGAGACCACCCAGACAATTTCCGTGTGTCTGCATACCAGCCACCAACAACATACAATGACCGTTCTAAAGAACATAGAAATGTTGTTTTTGCGGATACGCTTGAGGTAATTGAAAATGTTATTCTATTCAGTATATCGAATTACTTCTTGCGCTTTTCAAACGAATACAAAAAAATTCATCAGGTAGATGAATTTGAGAACAACTGGTATGAGTATGTTGAATTTGGCACGACCAATCCGCTTACTATACTATTGCAGAGAAATGGCTTCACACGTGAAGTGGCAACCTATATTCGAAATCATCAGGATGAATATGTAGTTCATGATGGAAGCACTGGCAAGCTCAAGCTAAGAGGTTCATTACTCCAGTGCGGAAACACAAGTGTGGAGTCCGAGGCCTTTGATATCAAGTATAATGTACCAGGTCTGTTTGTTGATGAAGAACAGGATGATGAGCAACTTTCGATGGTACGTACTATTCAATGCCCAAATTGTCTCATTGAATTTGAAGTGGATTTGGAAGAGTACATTTGGGATTCCAGCAGTTATGAAAAAGAGAATGGAATGGGGCCGGATGCTGTTCATAGCTTTGATACAGAGCATTCGTGCAGATGTCCTTATTGCAATAGCATCATTCGAGTATCTGGCTGGATTCGAGAATATCCGATAGGGGCCTACGATTCTGAAGATATCGATTTTCAGGTGATTGAAGACGACGAGGAATAAGGAAATAAGCATTGTGGAATGGAGGAAGCCAAATGAAAGGCTCAGAAGCTAAAATGACAGGGTTTATGGAAGGTGCGGACAAGCGCTTTGTAATCCCTGTGTATCAGAGAAAATATGACTGGAAATATGACAATTGCCGTCAGTTATATGAGGACTTGAAAAAGATTGTTCAAGATGGGAGAAGCAGTCACTTTTTTGGCAGCATTGTTTCTGCTGTTGTTCCCAACGGCAGTAAAATTGAGTACCACATTATTGATGGGCAGCAGCGCCTTACCACCATTAGCCTATTGCTTTTGGCGATTCGAAATCTTATCGCACAGGGCAAGGTGACGACAACGGATGACAAGCTGGATGAGCAGATAAGCCAGAGATTTCTTGTGTCACCGTGGGCCAGTGAAGACGACAGAATCAAGCTGCGTCCGGTAAAGAGTGATAGAGATGCACTTGCAAAGCTGTTCGGTGATGAGGAAGATTATGACGGCAGCTCGAACCTGACCATCAACTATCAGTTCTTTTATGAAATGGTAGAAAAAGAAGAAATTCCGGTGGCTGATTTGTATGCGGCCATTGGGAAACTTGAAATTATCAGTATTACCCTTGACCAGGGTGACAATGCACAGTTGATTTTTGAAAGTCTTAACTCCACTGGTTTGGCTCTAACCGAAGGTGATAAAATCAGAAACTATGTGCTGATGGGCCTCCCTGCGCAAAATCAAACAAAATACTATGATACCTATTGGGCGAAAATTGAAAAATGCACAGCCAATGACGTGAGTGGATTTGTTAGAGATTATCTCAGCATTAAGCAGCAAGTGACGCCTACTGTGAGCAATGTATACCAGTCGTTTAAGAGCTATTCCGAGACTGCAGCATTACCGGTGGATGTCTTGCTGACCGACCTTCTGCGATACGCCAGATTTTTTGAAAAACTTTTGACTTGTAAGAGTGGTTTGAATGAACAGAAACTGGACGATTGCCTTTATCGTTTGATGCGACTGGCGATTGTTGTTACAAGACCATTCCTTATGGAAGTGCTCCGTTTGCATCAAGATAGCAAAGTTACCACCGATGATGTTTTGAAGATATTCTTGATAACCGAGAATTACCTATTCAGGAGAAATATCTGCGAAGTACCTACGAATGCACTAAATAAGATATTCCTGAATTTGAACAAAGAAATTATTCGCTACGATAACACAGCGGACAATTATGTGGCCAAGTTTATTTATGCGTTACTGTCCAAGATGGAAAGCGGTCGCTTCCCGGATGATGATGAATTTGCGGCTGCACTTGCTGAAAAGCAGGTATATCAGATGCGTGGTAAATACAAGGCATACTTATTTGAGCAATTTGAAAACTATGGTACCATCGAGACCAAGGATGTATACACGCACTTGGATAATAATGTCTATACGATAGAACACATTATGCCGCAGCATCTTACTCCGGCATGGACTGAGTCCTTAGGTGCAGATGCGGCAGAAATACACGAAGCATGGCTTCACCGGCTGGCTAACCTGACATTGACTGGCTATAATCCAAATCTGAGCAATAACACCTTTACGGAAAAGCGTGATGCAAAAGACGGTGGTTACAAAGTCAGCGGTTTGAAGATGAATCAGAAGATTGCGACAAAATCGACATGGGGACTGCCAGAGCTTAAAGAGAGAAATGAGGAAATGGTTAAGCTGGCTATGGAGATTTGGGCATGTCCAGAAACCGCTTTTGTTCCTGCAGAGAAAGAATTTGATTCGTGTACGCTGGACGATGAAAACTATGACCTCACTGGGCGTGACATTGCCAGATACAGTTATTTGACAACAGAGCAGCCGGTTACCAGCTGGACTGACATGTTTGAACACGTTGTAAAATTCCTGCATCAAAAAGACAAGTCTGTCCTCACCAGCCTGGCCTTTAGCTCTAAGGATAATACCGAGCTTGCTGCCTATGTAAGCAACGATGAATCAGGCCTAAGAAGCGCTTTGAAAATAGATGGCAATGTGTATGTGGAAAAGAATACAAGCACCGCAATGAAGATTTCTATCCTTCGGAGAATTTTTGCACTGTACGAGGCAGACCCTATGGACTTGGTATTCTACCTGAAGGATTCCGAATCAAAGAAAACTTCCGATGCAAGCAGATATGAAATCAGAAGGCGCTATTGGGAATATGCGCTTCCAATAATTCAAGCACAGCATGTTCATCGAGGAACCTACAGTAATTGCACGCCAACAACATCCAATACCGAGTCGGGATTTTTTGGCATTAGCGGTTTTAATGTTAGTTGTATCGCAAATTACGACAATGCACGAATTGATTTCTATTTGGGCAGCAGCGATACAAAGAAGAATAAAGATGCGTTTGATTTACTCTATAGCCATAAGGATGACATTGAGGAAGAACTCGGCATTTCGCTTGAGTGGGACAGAGCCGATACCTATAAAGCATCTTGGATGTGCTATGCCCTGAATGGCGTAAGCATCACCAACGAGGCTGATTGGCCACGGATGGCAAAGTTCCATGCAGAATGGAGCGATAAGATTTGTGGAGCTATGTTGCCATACCTTCAAGATGGCAGCAGCATGCGCCTTCAGAATATTGCCGGAGCCTTTCGTGAATGGGCAATGACACGCTCTGACGTTGATTTGAATATGGCAAAATGCAATCGTACTTATACACGTTTCACTACACCGGGAATGACTGCAATTCTTCCAGATTTGCTGGATGCACCAAGTGGATGGAACACCGACAATCATTACTTTTATGAAATCATCAATCGTAATGGGAAAGAGGCTTATATCCAGTTTGCAATCAGCTCCAAGAATATTACGGATGAATTCAGAGCAATCTGCGACAAGATAAATGCAATCTACCCGGCAAAGATGGGCAAAGAAGAATGGCTGTGGAGAACACCATTTAGGACATCCAATATAAGCATACCGGAAGATTTATCCCAAGATACGATATTTACAAGTCTTGATTCATGTTTAGATGAGATACTCGCATTTGAAACAGACTTGGCAGAAAAAAATGAAGGTCTGATTTGACGAATCGAGGTGAAAGAATGTTTATTGATACTCACTCAAAAGAAAGCATGGAAAAAACACTGTGTGATTTATTGAATGTTACAGAAGATGAACTATATGTAATCATATCTGAAATTGGCAGTAGAGCTGGTGATGATTATGATATATGGAAAAGTGGAATTCGAGACTTTATAAATCAACACAGACCCAGTAGCTTACCTGATGAGATTTTGTTGTTTCATTTGGCACGAAGGCTTCAGGGCACGGAAGATGATGTTATTGCTCGAAATCTCTTGGATTTGCTAAGTACAGAAAACGCTTTCAGTAAAGTGCTAAAAGAGCATAAGGTTGAGTTTTATAAAGAGGACGGTCATATTGAGACTATCTACAACGGAAAAAATGTGGACTGGGAAAAGTGCTGGAATGGTAATTCGAGTTATATGAAGTCTCGCCTTGGATATTTTAAAGGAAGAGAAGATCATTGTTTTAATGGGTTTGCGTTTAAGGATTTATTATATAAGAATAGCTATGCGAGAAATCTTTCTGGTGTTCCGGAGTTTATAGGACAGTTGATTGAATGCCTTGGATGCAGAGAATTGGGGCACTTTTTCATGGAACACAGCGCATACTATTGCTATGAATATAAAATACCAATAGACAGAGTAATGTTTGATGACCATGATTCGTACTCAACTGGAATGAAGCAGAAATATCTGATTGAATGTGTCATTGAGCGCTTGCGTGATTACCGGTATAGCAATCCACGCTATATGTATGACCATGAAAATCCAGTTCTAAGGTTAGCAGATGATGACATACTCCCGGCTTCATATTTCGTGTCCAAAGAAATAATCACGGGAGATATGCTTAGGTGAACTAATAGCACCTTTTAATTTTGCTTCACTTTTTAATTTTACCTATTCTGACCGAGAGGAGACCCTGCAAAGATGGTATCAACAGCAAGAATGGCCCGTTCCAGAACACCAAATTTCAGGTGCGGAACAGGCCGAAAAAACTATCGAAATACTGGGAATGCCTTGTTTACAGGGCCTTTTTACTACATAAATTCTTGTATCAAAAACGTGGTCTTGATAGATCCGGCTTGTGGTACGGCGGGTTTCCTCGTGTCTGCCTCTGAATATGTGCGTTCCCATTATGAAAGCACCATGACCGATGCTCAATGGAATCATTTCAGCAGCACCATGTTCTCTGGTTTTGATACGGACCCAACAATGCTCCATATCTCTGCGATGAATGTGCTTGTATCGTTCCAGACGGTGTATTGTTTGGTAGCCATAAAGCCTATAAAGCCGTCCGCAAAGAATTGGTAGAAAACCAACAATTGCGTGCTGTTATTTCCATGCCATCTGGCGTATTTAAACCATATGCAGGCGTGTCTACGGGTATCTTGATATTCACAAGAACCGATGCTGGCGGTACGGATAAGGTATGGTTCTATGACATGAAAGCTGATGGATTTAGCCTGGATGATAAACGTAATCCTATCGAAGCAAACGATATTCCAGATATTTTAGAACGCTTTGCTAATTTAGATGCGGAAGAAACTAGAGAACGAACAGAACAAAGCTTCCTAGTACCAAAAGAAGAAATCGTAGACAATGACTATGATTTGTTTTTGAATAAGTATAAGAAGATTGAATATGTGCCTGTAGAATATCCGCCGACTAGTGAGCTTTTGGCGGAGTTGAAAACAATAGAAGAAAAAATTTCTGTTGAACTACTTGAATTGGAGAAGTTGCTATGTGGAAAAAATCAGGAGAATTATTTGACTTACAGATGGGTAAAACTCCGTCTCGTGATAATTCCTTATATTGGCATGGCAATAATAAGTGGGTTAGTATAGCAGATTTATCCAAGAGCGGGAAATTTATATCTGAAACGAAGGAAACAATTTCAGATTTAGGAGTTACTGAATCAGGAATAAAAAAGGTTGATAAAGATACCGTTATTATGAGTTTTAAGTTGTCTGTCGGAAAGTCAGCAATTACAGCAGATGATATGTATACAAATGAAGCTATAATGGCTTTTAATGATAAAAACATTCTGCCTATTGATAAGGAATGGCTCTATTATTATCTTTCTAATTTTGATTGGTCTAAAACTGGAAATAAGGCAGTTAAAGGCATTACCTTAAATAAGGCGATACTGAAAGATATTTCGATTAATGTTCCAGATTTATCTGAGCAAAGAAAAATTGTAGCTAGACTGACGCGCTTAGATAGGCTTTATGATTACTTTTGTCAGCAGATAGTAAATTTGGATCAGTTAGTTAAATCTGAATTTATCAACGATGCAGCATTGAATAGTAATCAAATTGCCTTTGTAGATAAAATCGTAAACCATCTCGTTACGAATGGTACGATAGATGTGCAGGCATTACAATATCCACCATTTGATAAACCTGTTTCAATCGTTAGATTATTTAACTCTGACCAAATTAAACGCCTCGGCAGTGTTATGGCTACAATCTCCCATAATGCAGAACGACCAACGGCATAAGTTCCAAACGAGGTGTGGCATTATGCTACACCTCGTTTGCACCATATGAAGAATATTTTTCAGAGGCTAAAATGATAGCTGAATGGCTTGAAAATCAGGACGATGACGTAACAGTAGATGCTCTTGGTAATGCAATGTGGAAAGTTTGTTGTGAGATGTTTGGTCAAATCCTCGGTGTGGACAATCGTGTAAAATGTCCTGTGTTCAAGAAACATTACTTTCAAAATTATGACGATTACCAAATATGTCCTATTTGTCATTGGGAAAATGATGGATTACAAAGTTCCTATTATAACTATAGTTTTGGTGCCAATGATTTGAGTGTGAATGAA
>JBPOHV010000013.1:0-3830 GCA_052035175.1 candidate division WWE3 bacterium
GAGGTAGGGTATTAATGGTATTATTTAGGTAGTCCATAGTGATTGCCTCCGGTTAATTTTGTGTCGTAACTTAATTTTACCATTGATGCAATCCTATGGATCTTTTTATTTAGTTTTAGTGTTCAAGTTCATTCTACAATTTACGAATATAGTTTATACTACAATTTATACCACATTTATCCTACATTTTATGCTCTAATATATATTCTACGTCTATATTTACATCTAGTGTGTATACAACGCTCAACCAAGTATCTTTCACGTGCTATAATAAGAATATATATCATATATCAAGGAGGTATTAGCATGGGATTTTTTGATGAACTATTAGGCAATGCAAGTGAAGTTAATATTGAGGAACTAAGAACTGAGTATGCTAAGATTCTAACTACGAACGAAGAAATTGAAAAAGCATACAAAGTTGTCCGCGATTTATTTATCTTTACTAATAAACGTCTGATTCTTGTAGATGTCCAAGGATTGACAGGCAAGAAAATCGAATATCAATCCATTCCTTATAAAAATATTACACATTTCAGTATTGAAACGGCTGGAAATTTTGATTTAGATGCGGAATTAAAAATATGGATCTCTGGCATGGGCGCAGTGCCAATCGAAAAAACTTTCAATAAGAACTTGAATATTTATGAATTACAGAGTGTACTAGCAGAATATGTATTGAAGGCATACCAATGATATACGCTCTAATGTAAGCGACAAGACCAGCCGTCTTGTCGCTTTTTTCATAATTTCTAGCATAAAAGGTTCTAAAACCTTTTACTGAGATAGTTTTAAATGCTTTTCATTAAATAGTTTTATCCTATAACAAACTATATAATATAAATATTTCTCTATATCTACATATCATGATACTCTAATAACATCCTCTTCGATAATTATCGATATTCAAGAAATACTTGAACCACTCAATAGCTTTGATATCTTTTGAATTTTCGATATTTCAGTGTATTACATGACTAGTATAGATTGGAGATTTACATGACATTACAAGAACGTATTAATCAAGGCCACATGAGCACCTACCAGTGGGGTATTGTGCTACTGGTCACATCGTTGAACCTACTGGACGGGTTCGATGTATTAGCCCTCGCCTTTACAGCATCTGCCATCAAGTCCTCCTTTGGCCTTAGCGGTGTAGAATTAGGATATTTATTGAGTGCTGGCCTCATCGGCATGGCCGTCGGTTCCATCGTATTGGCCCCTATTGCTGATACCATCGGCCGACGTAAATTGATTATCTTCTCACTGCTGTTATCTACCATCGGGATGTTTGGATCAGCCATTTCGATGGGCGTTCTAAGCCTCGGTATTGCTCGTGTCATTACAGGCCTCGGTGTAGGTGGTATTCTGGTGGGCACGAATGTAATCGTCAGCGAATACGCCTCTAATAAATGGCGCAACCTTGCCATCAGTATCTTCGCCTCTGGCTTTGGCATTGGCGCTATGCTAGGTGGTATCTTTGCGGTGGCGTTGCAAGGAACCTATGGCTGGCATTCCGTCTTCATCTCTGGCGGTATCCTCACACTCATTTGCCTAGTGGCGGTTATCAAATGGCTGCCTGAATCTATCGATTTTATCGTTTTGAAAGGCGGATCAAAGCAGCAAGAACAGTTAGAGTCTATTGCTAATACATTACGTATTACAGAACCATGGACACAAGAAAGTAAAGATACCTCACAAAAGGTACAATTACCGGTATCCAAACTCTTTTCTCCTGAATATCGTCGTCCTGTGTTCGCTATATGGATTGCCTTTGCAGCCATCATGTTCTCCTACTACTTTGTCAGCTCCTGGACACCAGCCCTTTTGAAAGAAGTAGGCATGACAACGGAACAAAGTGTGAGTGTAGGGATGATGATTTCCATCGGTGGTACTATCGGTTCCTTGATATTTGGTGTATTAGCTAGTCGATTTACGGCGCGCAATGTACTCATTGCTTTTACCATAGGCTCTGCCATCGTAGCCAGCGTGTTTATTTCCGTGGTATCTCATCTATGGATTGCCATCGTGCTCGGTATTTGCATCGGCGCATTGATGAACGGTTGTATTTCTGGTCTGTACGCCATCAATCCCACACTGTATGAAGCGGGTCTTCGCAGTACTGGCGTAGGCATCGCCATCGGTGTTGGCCGCGTGGGTGCTATCTTGGCCCCTACTATCGCCGGCGTGTTGCTCGATGCTGGCTGGGAAAAGCAAAGCCTCTATATGGGCGCTGGCGTTGTGATGCTCGTGGCTACGGCGGCGGTTGGGGTGTTGAAGAATAAATAAGAGAAGTTGATAAATAGAGAAAGGGCGTATTCATTAGGGTGGGGACTAATGAATACGCTCTTTTAATTTGTTTGAAATTTTAAAATTGCTCAATTATATCTAATTATATCTAATGAATAATAAGCAAATTGCCTATTTACGGATAGTTCTCCTTATTTTTGAACTGTCAGCTTATAGTTGACAGTTCAACTTTCTCTCAATTGGACACTTTTAGTGGTAAAATTATATCTGCCATCTGAACTATTCGGAATTTCCGAATAGTTGCCATTCTTATCAATAGCAAACATGTGCCAACTTTTAGACTAGCATTCATAATCACGTCTGGATGCTTTCAGTTTAGAATGTTTGATTTTTAATCGGCGGATTGAAGTACATATTATACGATTTATAGAATACATAATTTGCAGATTGATATGACGGTGAGAACAGAGCTGATTCTTGTGTGCTATCCACCTCAAGTGGATCAATATACATATATGGATATTTAATAGATCCATCTAGATTATATATAGTCATCCCATTCATTCTCCATTTAATTCCCGAATTATTCTTCATCGAATTAAATAAAGCATCTCGGTTAGAAAAATGTCCCACAAGCGATTTGAAGCTACGATTATAATCTAAGAAATATGTATTTTCATATTTTGTAATGACACTCGTATTATATGTAACTGCATATGCTATTGCATTGATTGTATAATATGGTGGTGCATAACGAACTACAGAAATACTAGCATTATCCACATACTCATCCTCCCGTGCATCAGAAAATACCAGTTGATATCGAGATGGATTTGCACGAAGTTCATCTACTGAAATTGCATCTACTATGATTGGTATCAACGTAAATAAACAAGCTAATAAATGAACTATCTTGATATAAATTACCTCCCTTAATACTTTATATTTAATAATCACTCTATACCTCTTTGACTTTCCAATAACCGCTTTTTTTGGAGCCGATTCTTTCAATATATCCATGTTCTTTTAAAAATCTTATATTAAAATCTATCGAACTTATTTTTAGACCAATTACATGAGCAATTTGTTCTCTTTTAATATTAGGATTATTCCTCATTGCTGCCAATATTTTCTCTCGCGTAGCATTTAACGCTGTAGCCGTCTGCGCTTCAATAGCTATAGACGATTTAACTTTATTAATCCAATTAAAAGGTATATTTACTGCAATGGAGTTCTTTCTGAAATCAAAAGCATTCTTCCCATACGATTCAATAATTTTGGGAACACCTCGACCTGAACGCTCACTAATATGAAGTTGTAAAAATATTTCTGAAAGTTTTTCATTTACGGGAATAGATTCTCCCATATAGAAACCATCTATCGTCTGATTATCCGGAATAGTTCCTCTTGATAAAATTTCCACCCGATTACTATATATCGTTATCATAGGTGCATTGCCATCAATCCATTTATTGTGAACAAATGCATTCACCAGAGCTTCTCTAAAAGCATCCATATCAAATAATGGCACATCATTTCTGCTGACAACTCTATTTGTCTCATCAGCTTGAATAATATTG
>JBPOHV010000011.1:0-2216 GCA_052035175.1 candidate division WWE3 bacterium
TTTTAGGTTGATACAAATTATAGTTATCGCAATACCAACAACTATCCTTTGTGACCTTACAATTTGTCTTTACTGTGCATTTCGTCAATCATTAAACTCCCTAATACGCAATAAACAATAATATCATGTAATCGTTCTTGAGCATCTGGTAGGTCAAGTCCATGTTCAGCTAATGCTAAATCATGTTTACCTTTATAAAATAACATAGCTTCAAACATATATTTTACACTACCATCACCATGAATAAACCCTGCTTTACGGAAAGCAGATAGAATATCTTGACCGTCAGAGTACTGCTCACTTTTCTTTGCGAACAGGTTAATAACAGTACTTAGTTTTTTTGTAAAATCTTTAGTTCTCATTATAATTCCTCTGCTAATTCAAATAACATGACTTGTACGTCTTTTGGTAAATTTGTAAACGCAACTTCGCAACCATCAGCGTCATAACAAATACCTAATTCACAATCGCATTCAAATTCATCATTATCTTCGATAGGTTCGCCAGTGAACGCATCGTAGCCAGCTTCATTCGGGTCTTCATATACTGGTTCACCTTCAATGTCGTCAAGTGTTTTCTCTAGGTGAGATAACATAACATCCATAAATTCTTCTGTTTTTACCCCAAAATGTTGTGCAATGATATTAGAATAAATAACTGTTAATTCTTTAGGCGTAATGCCACTAATATTAACTTTATAACCATCTTTGTCTGTACTTACTTTTAAATAACCTTTACTGAATTCCATGTGCTTTCCTTCCTTCTTCGCAAAAATTCCATACATTACAATAATCTTTACATTTTCTACCACCCCATGTTACTCTATGGCTACATGGATGAGGTAATACGTTATGTTCTAACGCATATATTAAGTCCTGACTTTTTTGTCTCATATATCTTTCGACCCAGATATCTGAGATTTTATTAATCGGAACTAAATAACTTGGCTCTGTAATACCACGGCTAGTTGCCACATGAGTATTACCATCACGCACTAAGATTTGACAGCACATATTAGCTACTGGTAAACCGAGTTTCTTTTCGATTTTCATACGATAATCATTTAGCTGTAATGCTAAGTCAAATCTTAAATGCGGACCATCTTTGCATAACACATTGATAGTTTTTTTCTGACCTTTCTTTTGACCAGATTTGTAAATATAGTCAGTTTCTTCTTTCTTCATGTAATACCCAAGAGTATGAGCTGCTTTATAACTACCGTATGTTTTTGTATCAACTAATGTACCACCATTTTCAGGTGTATAATAGTCGAATGCACCAGTTGAATAATCATCTTCGATACGTATTTCAGCAACTTCGCCATAATCCGTACTAACATGACTTTCTAATCCACCATGCACTTCTGTACCAAATAACATAAATACAGAGTCTTTAGGACTGATATGGTAATTCTGTGTTAACTCTAAGAACACTTCACGAGTACCTTTAAGCAACTGTGTAGTTGATGGTTTGCCTGTCCATTTACGTTGTTCTGAAATAGCACGTAATGTTTGTAAACTCATACATCTACCAGCAGGAACCCAAGGCTCACCGTTACTGTCATACTCTCCACATAATCTACATTTAGAAAGGCAATCTTCGATTGTTACTAATTGTCCATCTTGACATTAATATTTTGTATATGGCATATTAACACCCGCTTTCTTTATATTTCATAATAGCCTCCTTATATTATATATAATAACATATTAATTATCAGTTGTCAACACTTCTTCTAATCGTGAAGTATGTACATTATACTTTAATTCAAACATCGGTGGACCATTCATACCATCACGAGCTTTTTCAACTTTGCAACGTGTTATATTGCGAAGCTCTTGTTGTTTTTCTAATGATAAATTCGGTGCCCTATCAGGTCGCCATATCATTAAGATATAATCAGCGGATGCCTCTAAATCACCAGTCATCCTTAACTGGTTCATTGTCGGTTCTTCGTATGTATTACCACTACGATTAAGTTGTGAGAGCATTGTGAAAATTAAGTTGTATCGTTTTGCAATACCTTTCATCATTAAGGCTTGTTCACTTGCACCATCGTAATCACCTGCACCTTTTAAATATGTGAAATAGTCTACAACAATAACATCGACTCCACCTTCCATAATATTACGAGTGTTTATCGTATTAATATAACGCTCAATATCATGCATAGTTAAATTGTTCTCATCTACAATATACAACTTTTTACCAATTTT
>JBPOHV010000006.1:0-2424 GCA_052035175.1 candidate division WWE3 bacterium
TGAGCTAATTTCACCAATTGTTTGATCGCCTTGAAGAATCTCAACTACAATTTTTGCTTTTTCGTTAGGTGTGTACTGTGTTCGTTTCATAGTGCCTCCGTTTGATTAAATATTACATTCAACCTAAATAGCCTCTGTTCAATTTTTGAACGGAGGCTATTTTTATAATAGTCATAAATACGGTATAATATATAAATTAAGGAGACTATTATGAAAATTAAGGATAGACTATTTTTATCAAATAATGTTATCGCTCTTATCATGATATTTGGATTATGTAAAATGACAGCTTAATAGAATAGGGTTTTTCTATAACTGACGATAATAGAATAAAAAAACTCCCGCTAGTTGGTGCTTTCACCAAACTAACGAGAGTTAGATTTCCTATACTATCAACAATGAGATATATAGGTAAATTATTTTTTCATATTAGATGTTGTATCCTGAATCACAGTTTCTTGACTCAACAAATGCGCTTTCCAAGCCAATGCATAGGTTGCGAAATAAGCCGTCAACTCAGACATTTCCTCAAAGGCTTGATGCCACTGACTCAAGGATGCAATGCGATTAGGATCCCAAATTACTGTAGCAGAACTTAATAAGATAAAGAATAGTCCAAAATATAACATCGATTCTTTACTTCGCACTAAACGATATACCAAATCGCCAATCTCATGACGATATGTATACATCATGTACAGTAAAATAACAATTAAGACACCCACTGCAGAATAAATATAATTACCAAACCACAGAGATTTCATGCTTGGAATAATCGGGCCTTCCTCATTAATGCCATTAATCATAAAAATACGCCCCCAGCTGACTTCACAAGCCGCTGCCAGGAAGAATAGCAATCCGCCCACTTTCCATACAGGACGGAAATAGCTGCCTACACCATCATATTTATACCAATATATGCATGTAAACATACCTAATAGCAACACAACCAAGTCACCGTTTTCTACTGGACCAAGTTCCCAGAACATCTCTGGATTGCAAAGTAATGACAGCGGTATGATAGACACAACCAAGATAGCTAAAATTATGCGAATAAGATTCATATTACGACTCCTTTGAAACTATTCGTTGAGAGTTCTCTGGACCCAGTCAAATAGTACTTGATGTATAGTATTGGTGTATAACTATCTATTGTAAATAAGTAGCTATACTAAGTTAGGTATATCACACACTATAGTTAAATAGGTCCATAGCCCCTAGCAAATGGACCTATTTCTATTTTAAATAAGCACACATCATTTCTCGAATATCGTCAGCATATTGATCTAATAGGGCGTATCGATTTCTGTACTGACTACGTTTTTGCGATTTAATTTCTTCAATCGGTTTGCGATATTCCTCAATAGGAATTTGATAGAAACGAGCATCCTCGCAAACAGCACCTTCGACTTCTTCCCATAATGGATCTAGGAACGCTACCTTTGCCTTGTGCCCACGAATTAAATGCGTATTCGCATAGAATCCTGCATCAGATACAGCATAGATACTTTCCACCTGCATAGATTTCGCCAATTCACGAAGCAAGAACATGATAAAACTCTTCGGACGATAGCCATACATCTTCTTCGTCGCCTTTTTGGCATTATCTAAGCCCTCTTTATATCCCTGAATCGTACCAATCCACATGGCAGGCTCTTGGTGAAAGCCTTTACCAAATCGGAAATTAGCATGATATATGCCATGACCATCGATGGTTAATAGCAATGTTACAAGACCTTCTTTACGTTGTCCTGCAGCAAAAAATAACCGCGCCTTCATCTCTAACTCTGGATCCTGCCATACAAGAAAACCACGTACTGGCTCTTCCCCTATCGCATCATAGGGTTCCTTATCACTGCCATACAAGAATTGGATAGTCTCATCCTTTAGATATTGTTTCATATAATCAAAATGATTAATAATAGCCTCTAGACGCTCTGTAACGGTAGAGTCTTTATATAAAAATATACGACTCATTAACTCATATAAGCCTACATGAACCTCTAGCAGATTAGGCATAGGTTCATAGGCTTTAAAATAGGCTTCTAATGCAGAGATTTCCTTTTTATTTTTTAAAGATCTCACTGTATGCAACGCAGTACGTCGAGCCTCACGCCAACTATGATTACCGTAAATTTTTCGTCCTTGTGACCATTGTGATTGTATATATGAAAACACTGTAACCTCATCCCTCTAGTAAGTGATAAACATCGAATAATACCTACAAGATAATTCCCTCATATTATCTTGTATAAAATTGAATATATCTGTTATTATAACGTAAATTGTAAACGTAAATTGTAGAATGAAATTGAATATATCTGTTATTATAACGTAAATTGTAAAAGTTTGCACCGAAAAATGTAAAATAAATGCTGAAGAAAATAAGTAATTTTGTTCCTCGTTCCCTGATCGGATAGGAAG
>JBPOHV010000005.1:0-3187 GCA_052035175.1 candidate division WWE3 bacterium
ACTGCTTACATTGTTTAGATGATAACGTTTTGGAGATTTACAGAATTACACTACTCTCAAACATTGCACGAGCTTCGTCAACAGATACGCCCGTTTTGGAGATTTACAGAATTACACTACTCTCAAACGATATTTCTGACAAAATTGCAAAGCTTACAGTTTTGGAGATTTACAGAATTACACTACTCTCAAACTTACAAATGCATTCTATGATTAACTGTCCTGTTTTGGAGATTTACAGAATTACACTACTCTCAAACTCGCGCAATGTATTTGTACCCATCTTTCATGTTTTGGAGATTTACAGAATTACACTACTCTCAAACCTAGAACAAGCTAAACGCTTACAAGAGGGCGTTTTGGAGATTTACAGAATTACACTACTCTCAAACCCCAAATACGAGTTTAGTATTCAAAAGTAGCTCGGGCTACCACCAGGTGTAATTCTGTAAAAACCTTAGATTAAACAAAAATCTTTATCTAAAATATACCGTACTTCCACATTTTTATCAAATTCAATACTATCTAAGGACGATTCCAAGCATAATACAGGAAATTTCTTTTCGACCAAGGTTTTAAACAAAATCCCCCTTTCATCCACGTTGGTTACTGCATGTAGATTGACTAGAACAAATAGATTAGGGTTAATAAATTCCTGTACGACCTCAATATAAGATACTAAATCTATAAGTTCTCCTGTATTCTCAATATAGAAATTGAATCCTCCCATTTTTACAAGTTCTTGTACACTAAGCTCTTGTTTATGAATGATATCATAAGGATATTCGTTTTCTAGGGAGTAGTAAAAATTTTGGATTTTCTGATTAATATCAAAAATCTCTTGCATAAAATCATTGCCAGTTTTAATTAATTGGTTCTGTAATTTTGTCAAAATCTCCCTACTATTGATATCCGTATTTAATGGATCTCTAATTACATAAAGCTGCTTTTCTAAATTTAAACACTTACCATCTTCACCTAATACCCACAGGCCCGCTTCACCATTACTTTGAGCGACCAGATCATATAATAAATGTCTAAACTGTCTTTTATCCTCAATCACAGGAGTACTAACTTTATCATCTGTAATATCCATAGTAATCACAGAATCTCCATAAGATAGCTTCATAATATAATTATTCTCTCTGTTGTATCTATAACTTCACTATGTTTTTCACCAACAAGAACCTCCATCTTGGCAAACTGTTTTTCAGTTATAGTTAACATAAATAAACTGCCTTCTGGTGGCTTATTATTCCGAATATTATTCATAATTAGATTGGCACTGGTAGTATTCAATACCAACTTGGAGTATACCGACTCTTGTAGCATCTGAAAGCCAATCATAATCAAATATTTTCGAAACTTACGATATTCTCGTTTTTCTGCTGATGATACGGTAGGCAAGTCAAACATCACTAATATTCTCATAAATCTATAACTCATGTTGAATAAACCTAATCAACTGATTATCACCAGTACGTAGCGCTTCAAACAAACTTTTACAATAGATGCGAATTGCATTATTTAGCACTTGTACATTGCCGTCAATATATACATCATTTGACATTATTTCTATGAGTAGCCGTTTCTCTGCGCTACCAAACTCTGTAAATTGATTTTTTACGACTACCTCATCTACAAAAATTCGTAAAGGCTCGACAAAATCAGAGCCTAAGTTATACTGATTAAATTGATTGCAATGATTGAGACCTAATTGTGTTATATATCCCATTCCTACAATTTCACGATTCACAGCTGATAGCAATATAGCATAACCGTAATTCAATGCAGCATTTATTACACAATCTTGTTCTCTTGTAAAAGACTTGCCAAACAATGCATTAAAATAAACTTTTGCAGCATGCCCCTCTCGTTGAGTCTCATCATTTAATGTTAATTCAGTTAAATATTGATCTAACAAATAGGCTTCCTCTTTATTCTCCTCCTTTAGAAAATTACACTGGTTTTCGATTTTTCGACGCACAATTTCAGTCCATATTACGGCTTTTGTCTGTTCATCCCATTCACTTTGCTCTCTACAGCGTTTACTACTATTATGAGCTCCATACAAAGGATTGACTTCACACATAGGATTTCGTTTTTCATCACAAAATACAATTTTCACTTTTGCCTTGACCAATTCATTTAAGAGTACAGCGGTTAAACTAACCGCTGTAGACTCAATAATTAACATGTAAATTTCATTAATATAAATCTTAGTCGTCTCAAAGTCTTTACGAACTAGCATATAGTTCATCTTAAAGTCTAATTTTGCTCGACTTCCGACTACTACAGTACGCCAACTCATGTTAACCTCCAATTATTGGAATTTCGTTCTCATACACGCCTGTGCAAGATTGATTAATGATAATAAACTCTTTTAAAGAAGTAAGATTAAATCCTTGTAAAAGTCTAGATGCTTTTATCCCAAGAGCTTTGATATCATATGTTGTTTTAGCATGAGTTAATAAATTTAGCACTTGCATTATTTGTTTACATTGTTCTGTTAGATCAAGATTCTTGAAATGCTCCACTGCAATAGTATTTAATTCTTCAAACTTATTCCCCTTCATGTGCTTATATATATTACTATTAAATTTTTCAACAAGTTCCATAAACAGCTCTATATTTTTTTCAAAACTAATAAGTGATTCATTTGGCTTTAAATCACTATTATCAGATAACCTTCCCATAAAGTTTTCAATATATTTTAAATATCTTATACTTTCTGGTCTTAGTACAACTTGTACTGCTGAATCTATACAAAATCTATCATTTGTTTTTCCACCTACATAGTAATAAAAACCATCAATCTTAATTAATGAATTAATACATAGTTTCTTACACAATATCTTTATATTCTTAAACTTCGTTGATTGTTTCCCAATGTATCGCTCCAAAGAACTGATGTCATGTAATTGACCTATACAATTCACAGGTAATGCAATTACACATATTTCAGATTTACCGTTCATACTTTCTCTACTATAAATAACAAAATATGCATTCTTTATCTTTGTATACCCGCCATATTTCGTAACATCTCCTAACTTGGAGTCATTTGGTTGCATTGCTACATAGGATTCTGGTTTAGCCACTCCAGCTTTGTACACTGTTGCATCATAAAGTGCGCCTTTTTGCTCAACCAACTTCCTAGTCACCCGCACATCATTGCTACTCATCA
>JBPOHV010000002.1:0-2579 GCA_052035175.1 candidate division WWE3 bacterium
TTACATAAACATTATGAACCTCATAACACTTGAAATTCTCATCATACGCATATGCTTGATACGTACCTAACGCTAACGTTGCTGCAATAGCAGCAGATAAAATACGACGACTCGTCATAAACCCTCCACACACAATAAATACACAATAAAAATAATATTAAAACTAATCCTCTAACAAATGCGTTTCTTGTATTTTCTGAATTATGACTACACACAAACATAATTCATACATTATCAGCTATAGAAGATTAATTATAACCATAATCTACATTAACCACAATCGTAACTGGCTCACCTGTTGTATTCTCTATACCTCCAGAGCTCTCTACGAGGCTAGCAGCAGCATTATCGAGAATGCTAGAGCCACTACTACCGATCATATTCGCACCAGCAAAGTTGCCATCAGCATCAAAAGTGATTTCAAAGGAAACTCGTCCACTGAGTCCACGGCGCACCGCCTGTTGAGGCATCACTTTATTACTCTCAACGCGAGCGATATAACCTGAACTATCGTAAGAGCCCCCACGACGTTCTACATCGCCGGGACCTGGGTCACCACCTTTAGATCCATTACCTTCTTCACTAAGCCCACCATTGCCAGCATTACCACCACCAGGGCCTGGTACATTGCCACTTCCTGGATTACCAACAGGATTATCAGTATTACCATTCAAATTGACTGATGCCGTCTCATTGCCACCTAAGTAAGGATTCAGATTTTTTAAGCCTTCTGTCGGCTTTCCCGATAAATCAGGCAACACACTACCTGCTTTACCGCCCCCTGCGACGGGTTTGTCGTCAGGGTGAATCTTTAGTTTCTCAGGATCCCTCTTTTCTTGAGGAGGTTCTTGCTGCCCCATATCGAGGTTGATAACCAAGTCTTTTTTTTGTGTTTCTGGAGGTTTTATATGACCAAACCAATCACCTACAACACCCCAATATACAAGATTTAATACCAATGCAGCTACGAAAGGAATTCCATATCGTTTGTCTACCATAGAATCACTTCCGTTCTGTAGCTACGCTAACAAACCGAGCACCACTAATTTTAAGATTATCTAAAATATTGATAACGTCCTTATATGCAATATCCTCAGAGGCACGTACAATAAATGCCTGTTGAGGTTCTTTTGCAACAATCCCTTGAATTTCATTACCCAATTGATCAGGGGCAATCTCACGTTCATTCAAATACATTTTATGTGTAGCTGTTAATGAAATCGTGATAGGCTCAATCGTCTTCGCAGAGGAAGAGGAGGCCTTTGGTAAGTTAAGAGGAATTTGTTCCTCTGTATTCATGTATAGCGTACTCATCATGAAAAATACGAGCAAGAAGAATACGATATCAATCATAGGTATAATCATGATGGTAGGTTCTTTTTGTATGCCTACTGAACTACGTTTCATCGTTGACTCCTAATATATAAATCCATAATAGAACCTAATTTTTGCTCTAACTTTGCAATATCAGAATTTACTTTATCTGTACACCAACTATGGATAGCTAATGCTACGATAGCTACTGAAAGCCCCGTTGCAGTGGCAACCAACGCTTCGGATACGCCGCCTGTGATAACAGTAGGCGCACCAATATCGCCTCCAACGGCTGCGAAGGATCGAATCATACCAACAACAGTTCCCAAAAGTCCAAGTAATGGAGCCATCGTTACCATCATGCTAAGCCAGTTAAGACCGCGTTTTAAACGTTCATCCATGTAACCTACCACATCATGTAAACGGTTCTCTAAACCTTCCGCACTATATACAGACTCCACGATAGGAGATACGAATCTACTCAATGCGTCATCACTATTTTTTATAGAATTTTCTAGAGTAGACCAATTATTACTATTACGACCTGCATCAATGCTATCGGACAACTGTTGTAACTCATGATTGATGTTTCTGTACGTACGAATACGTTCAAATAAAATAGTACATGCTGCTAACATGAATAGTACAAGTGGATACATAACGAAACCACCTGCATTAAATAGGTGAATTGTATACTCCATCATAGCCTCCATATAATGTATAAAATTACGTATTATTTAACAAAAAAATGGTCATCTATATTATTAGATTAACCACCAACATTGACATTATCCCATAAAGCATGTATAAGTACAATAACCCTATACCCCCTACCGTTATGGTATTTCTATAGGATTCCATTCTAAGCACATATTTCATCCACCTTAAATATACATCTATCCACCATATATAGACAACACTAAGTTATCGCATAAATAATTCATAAATATTACAAGAAATATAATAAAACCTTCTATAGCAACTATGTTTAACAAGATAATTTCTTATATTTCATGGTATAAACCCATTATAATTCACTTTCCATTCTCAAAAGATTCTCTGTATTTTTATGAATCTATTATTGCTTTATGAATATAATTTATTTACACACGAATAATAATTATACTTATGATCAACAATATCTTTACAGTCTATTTCTTACTCGTATATCCCTCAATACATCTTATAAACTTATTAACATATAAACTTATTAACATATAAACTTATACTCAAACTATAAAAATTACAATCCATATAAAAAGAGG
>JBPOHV010000010.1:0-1591 GCA_052035175.1 candidate division WWE3 bacterium
CCCAGAAATGCATCCGTGAAGACTAAGACTGTTTGTCAGCTTTTAGTGATTCGCAGAGAACAATTACAGAATATTTTAGAACAACATAGTGATGCTGCGGAATATGCATCTTACTTAGTCGTTATGCATAGTAGACCATCGCATGCTAAAAATATTAGTTTTTATCATAGACAGACCTCAGATGGTGAAGAGATTACCATCTTAAAAAATCATGATGAGGGATCTTATTATCGTTTATCCAAGGTAGGTTGGTATATTTGGCAATTATTGGATAGCAACCATACTTTGCAAGAAATTTCAGATGCCATATTTGAAGAATTTCTTTTGACTTCGCCTGAAATTGTCACGGAATTAGTTACTAATCTAGTCGTTGGAAAATTTGTTCATATTCCTTTAAAAGCAGAAGCGAGAACTGTATTGGAAAATCCAGCATTACCTTTATGGCAAAGAAGCGTTAGTTGGATTAGTAACCTCATGGATTTAGATTTTCGTGTTGCGCGTACAGATGCTTTTATTACAAAAGTTTACAAAAAATGTGGTTATATTTTTTATAGTAGACCGATCCAATTATTGCTTTTGGCATGCACTTTTTTGGGGGTTTATGCTTTTTCTTTGTTGATACAGCCAGCTTTGGCAAATTTTAAAACAGCTAGTCCGTGGCTCATTGCCACTTATATCCCGTTGACATTATTTTCCATTGTACTTCATGAATTTGCGCATGCATTAACAACTAAAGCATTTGGTTTTGAAGTTCAGGGCTTTGGTTTTGGTTGGTACTGGTTTGGGCCAGTGGCGTTTGCTGACACTTCTGATATGTGGTTGGGAACACGCAAGCAGCGTATTTTTGTAAATGCTGCAGGCATGTATATAGATGCTGTATTTGCTGGGTTTGCGTGTATAGTAGGGGTATTATGCG
Source organism: candidate division WWE3 bacterium (assembly GCA_052035175.1). Lineage (GTDB taxonomy): Bacteria > Patescibacteriota > WWE3 > UBA101185 > UBA10185 > JBPOHV01. The sequence continues at coordinate 917 of JBPOHV010000010.1, forward strand.
TTTCTGCTTATCCGCATTTGGCATCTGTACTTTGGGTATTTGCGCTATTTAATTATGTTGGCGTGTTTAAGAACCTTGACCCTACCTTATCGTTTGATGGTTATTATATCCTCATGGATATCCTGGATAAGCCAAACTTACGTAGTGATGCAGTTGTCTGGTTAGTGGAAGTTTTTCCAAAAACATGGAATAGCTGGAGTGGATTGCTCAAGCATAAAAAGGAGCTTATTTACTTTATCATTTGTTTGTCTTTTTTTGTTCTGTCGTTATTACTGACTTTATTTTTGCAAGATAACGTGATGAATGTATTTTTCCCGCATGTGACTAAAACATCTTTTTATAGCTATTTTCGTTGGTTTTTACCGTTTCTAACAATAATCTTTTTTGGTATGAGCATTTGGGTTGAGATAAACAGGCAACATATACGGAGCAGGACCAAATAACAGCCCCTATTATTATGAAAAATATTTTAGTTCTTTATTACTCCCGACAAGGTGCAACGGCTAAAATGGCCGAACAAATTGCGCGCGGCGTTGAAATGGTACAGGGAATTACAGCAAAAATACGTACCGTACCTCCGGTTTCTTCAGCAACAGAAATGAGTTTGCCTTCTGTTCCCGAATCAGGTCCGCCTTACGCAACATTAGAAGATTTGTCTGAGTGCGCAGGTCTGGT
>JBPOHV010000003.1:0-3231 GCA_052035175.1 candidate division WWE3 bacterium
ATGGCGTATGCGTCACGGAAATGCTAAATAGGATTTAGTAAATAAGAAATGAGACATAGTACATGAGTAAATTAACTGTCATTATTTTAGCTAAAAATGAAGAACAAAATATTGTAGATTGTATCAATAGTGCTAAATTTGCTGATGATATTCTTGTTATTGATGATTTTAGTAAAGATCGAACCGTGACATTAGCTCAAGAATTAGGGGCGCGTGTAATACAACACGGTCTTGATGGCAGTTGGGAACAACAAAAAAACTTTGCTATTAAGGAGTCTCAAGGTGAATGGATTTTTTTCCTTGATGCAGATGAACGAATTTCTGAAGAATTGGCAAAGTCTATGCAAGATGCCATTAATAATCCAGAAAAAGGATCCTATCTAGTACAACGGGAAAATAAATTCCATCATAATGAGGCTACACATGGTGTATTACGTCCAGATTGGGTTTTACGTCTCTGTCCTAGAGATGGTGCCATGGTATTGGGTAATGTACATGAAAAATTGACATCCCCCTATGATGAAAGTAATCTCAAAGGTATTCTATATCACTATACTTACGATAATTGGGATCAATATTTCCGTAAATTTAACCAATATACATCCTTATTAGCCATACAATACCAAGAACGTAATAAAAAGGTATCCTTTGTAAAAGACATTATATTCCGTCCATTGTGGGCCTTTATTAAAATGTATATTTTACAAGGTGGATTTAAGGATGGAAAAATGGGATATATTTTATCCGTAAATCATTATTTCTATACCATGACAAAATATGTGAAGCTTTACTATTTGTATAAATCTGGTGGTAAATTATAATCGGATTATGGAGGTGCACGATGAAAATTGCTATATTAGAGAGCATCATTATGCCAGCTGGCCATGAGGTTGAATTTGATCTCATTCTTGTGAATGAAGTAAAACGTCGTGGTGACGAGACTGTTTTTTTTGTACCTGAAAATTTTCCATTCAAGATAGATTACAAAACTGATGTTTCCTACTTATCTGGTGGTGAGGTTGTGACCTATGCTGGGGTCGGTCCACTAAAAAAACTATGGTTATCTATACTTCGTGAAAAACGACGTCGTGCTTGGTTTAATAGCGCTTATGACAAGGCTATGGCTGGTGAATGTGATGCCATTATCATTCCTACAGCGACGTATCGCTACGTCAAGGCTATCGTAGATACAAAACTCAAGGATAGCCCTGTGCCTGTGTATATTATTTTCCACGGTATCAATAATAAGGAACAAGCTAACTTTGTGAAAGCAGCAAAACTCATTGCATCGTATAAAAATATCCATCTCAAGGTCATTACCTTATGCCATAATTTAGATAGTGAGAACTTGGATAATGTTGATTGTATTATCCCACCAGTATTTAAACCAGTTCATATAAGTAAAAACTCTGAGTATACTCAAGATGTGACTACAAACACGGAGCCTGCCACACAGGGTGATGGAATTATAGATGTATCATCAACAAAGATGGATGAGAAACCTCTAACATTAGGTGTTTTTGGACAATTCCGAAAAGAAAAAAATATTATTCCTTTCCTCGATGCCTTTATAAAAGCTCAATTTAATCGACCTGTGAATCTTGTGGTACAAGGGGCAACGGCAAAACCAGAGGACTCCCAATTATTTGAGGAGATGCAGAAAAACTATGAGCAATACGATCAAATATCATTTGTTCATAAGAGTTTGATTGGTCCTGATTGGGAACGAGCGTTATTAGATGTAGATGTTATTGTCTTGCCTTATGGGGCTAAACGGTATCTGTATCACTGGAGTGCTATGCTCTTTACGGCTATTGGATTTAATAAGTGTATACTCCAATCTCGTGAAATCAATCCAGAGGTATTAGAAAAATACCCTATTGGTGCCTTTATTGATATTACCGATGTAAATGTATTGCAACGAGAACTAGAACAGTGGGTTCAAGAATACACAACTCATATGGCAGATATTTATCAAGCCTTAGAATGTGCTAATCACGATTTTGGGCATGAAGAATTTGTAACACAATTGTTGAGATAAAAGCTATAATATTCTTTTATTAGATAGGGGGACTCTATGTTTAGCAAATTGAAGCATGTTTCATTAGAAACCTATATTGCTATTTTTATTACTATTATGGCCTGTATTACAAGGCTATCTATGGCTATAGGGCAAATTAGCTATGTATTAGCCATTTTACTTACTGGTATATTAATTTATAAACAACGTCATACATACAAAATTCCAACATATGTGAAAAAATATGCAAAAGCCTATGGTATTATGTTGTTATTTTTATTACCTTCTGTATTATTTACAGGTAATATATCAGTTTCATTTCCAGAATTCTTTAACGTGTGGATTTGGAGAATCCCTGTATTTGCTATTATTGTATTAGGCATAAAAAATAAAAATACATTGCTTACTATGTTGGCAATATTTTTATTGGTATTTGGTATAGATAGTTTAGTGGCGTTTATTCAGCCTATCATAGGATATGTGCCACGTGGGTATGGTTTTGGATCTAGTCCATTAACTATTGCAGGCATTATGGTTATGATGACACCAGTTATGCTGGTAGCATTATGGGACTCAGTATTTCCTAACTATGTAAAACAGAGTTCTTTATTTGCTCTTTTTTCAATGTTCTTTGGTATGCATGGAAATCAGAGTAGAGGGTCTTGGATTTTTACACTATTACTGTTTCCTTTTGCATCTTGGCAATATATTTGGGCTAAGAAAAAGTATTTAATTTTATCTTTGGCTGTTATTGCTACTGTTATTGCTTTATTTGCTTCACAACCTTTTTATGTAGCTAAATTTTACTCTATTGCTAATACAACTACCGATGGTTCTAATTTAGGACGATTTGATGTTTGGCAAAGCTCCGTTAATATGTTTAAAGATCATCCATTAATAGGTGTTGGTATTGGTCAATGGAGAGATTATTATGAATTAATGTATCGATTACCGCGCGAAACACAACATTTATATCATGCGCATAGTAATTTTTTCCAATTAATTAGTGAAGTTGGGGCCATTGGTTTTATTGGAGTAGTAGGATTTTATTTGTTTTTGGTGATAGATAGTTTTAAAAATTGGATGAAAGATAAAAATCCATATGATTTAGCAGCATGTGGTGCTATTATTGGGTATATATTCTTGTTTGGTCAATTTGAATATACTTTAGATAATTCATCTGGTTTACGGATTATGTATTTTATATTGGG
>JBPOHV010000008.1:0-1625 GCA_052035175.1 candidate division WWE3 bacterium
CATACCTTATAACCAATATGACGTAATAGCTTTGGGTATTGCTTATTACAATTTTTCAAGAGCAATTTTTAAACTTTATAATTTCAATTGTATTGAAGCTATAACTCTCTCTAATATGGCTTATGAGATTTGGCGTAATCAATACATACCTGCTAGTTATCTGAGTAAAGTAGTTTTACCCAACACAGATGAATATAATTTTATGAGAAGGGGTCTTTTTGGAGGACGTTGTTGTCCTCAACGTCAGTTATTTTTGTCTTCTCAATACGAGAATTTTATTTGTGGTAATCTAAACCATAGTGATATAACAGATTATTTGGTTTATTTGGATGTAGTATCATTATATCCCTATTCATGCATAATAGGACGATTCCCAGTGGGGCATGCTAAATATTTAGCTGAGAGTGAATTCTTTCAATACAAATATTACTTAAATGATTCACTCCCTAACAATAATAAATGTACTGTTTTGGAAGAAGCGATTTTGAAAAGCTTCTTTGAGGTTGATGTACAATGCCCAAAAACCTTGCTGACCCCATTTCTATTTGAAAAAGGACAACATGGAGAATTAATTCAAAGTTTACAAGATAAAACTCGACAAGTATATGATGGATACTCCCTGATTGAGGCTTCTTTATTAGGATACAAAATCAAAAATATACATGCAATTTTGCAATATTCAGAATTAAGTAATTGTCTTCACAAATATATGGAACATGCTTTTGACCAAAAAAGTAAATCAGCCAAAGGATCAATAGACTACGCTTGTCACAAATATTTAATGAATGGGTTAACAGGGAAATTCAATCAAATCAAAAGGGATATTGAGTGGAGTATTATTTACAACGATCGTGAAATTAATGAATCATTGCAACAAATAGCTAAATTTGAATGGTTATTAGATGAAGAAGGTACCATTAAAGGAGCTTTAATAGGAAAACACGAAGAACGTGAACCTACCAAACCTTTACAATTTGGAGTAAATATATTATCTACTTCTAGAGTCTTAATGTCTATATACACACGTCATATTGGGGGATACACAGACCCCAGCAAAGCTTCTTTTTATGGAGATACAGATTCTATGATACTCCATAGCGAAGCCTATAAAGACGCTAAAAATAGAGATACATCTAAAACTATATTTGGAGACGAGTTTGGTAGGCTTTCTGAAGAATGGAAAGATGGAAAAATATTACGAGCTGTATTTATCGCACCCAAAACATACATACTAGAAATATTAAAATCAGATGGAAAACTAATTTGGCATATGGCTGCTAAAGGTATACCTCAGCCTGTTAGAGAAATAGAAGTTGATGAATATTACCAAAACCATAATAAGGAATGTGACACCGGCCACCAAGATTTGAAAACTATCATATACTGCTTATTTGATAGTAATGATCAATTGTTAGCTACAAGAAACATGTTAAATTGGGATTTTTATTACAAGATGGCTCATGGAGGTTACGTAATATGTCATTTTGGATCTATAAAAAGGCGTATTGCTGATGCCTCACGGGGTAATATCCCAACTAGCATTACCCTTTTACTAAATCAAGAGAGATCTATTAATTACGAAAAATGGTGGTTATCTCAAAAACGTAGTTACTCTCTTCAAAATA
>JBPOHV010000009.1:0-3201 GCA_052035175.1 candidate division WWE3 bacterium
GATGAAAAATTACTCAACAGTCAATAACTTCCAATACGGTGACAAGAGCCAAGCAAAACTCGTACGTTGTGCTCGTGGTGCTGTTATTGATGTGGCTGTAGATTTGCGTAAAGATAGCCCTACTTACAAACAATGGTATGCAGTAGAGCTTAGTGAAGAAAATAAGAAACAATTTATGATTCCGCGTGGATTTGGTCATGGTTTTGTAACATTAACAGATCATGTTGAGTTTATGTACAAAGCGGACAACTATTATGCACCAGAAGCAGATGGTGGTATCCGTTGGAATGATCTAGAATTTGGTATCGATTGGGGTGTAGAAAAACCAATTCTTTCTGATAAAGATGCGAATAGCCCATTCTTTAAAGATATCGAAGATAAAATATAAGATATACTTGTTATAACGGAGTGACTAACTATGAATATTATTGTAACTGGCGGTGCTGGTTTTATCGGCGGCAATTTTGTACACCTTATGGTAAATAAATACCCAGAGGACCATATTATTTGTATGGATTCTTTAACATATGCAGGTAATATGGAAACATTAGCACCTGTAATGGATAAACCTAATTTTACATTTGCTAAGGTTGATATTGCTGACCGTGATGCAGTATATGCATTATTTGAAGAACAAAAACCAGATATTGTGATTAACTTTGCTGCAGAATCTCATGTAGATAGAAGTATTGAAAATCCAGAAATTTTCTTACGTACTAACATCTTAGGTACATCTGTATTGATGGATGCATGTCGTAAATATGGTATTAAACGTTACCATCAAGTATCTACTGATGAAGTATATGGTGATTTGCCATTAGACCGTCCTGATTTATTCTTCACAGAGGAAACTCCAATTCATACATCTAGCCCATATTCCTCCTCTAAAGCATCTGCTGATTTATTAGTATTGGCATATCATAGAACGTATGGTTTACCTGTGACTATTTCTCGTTGTTCTAATAACTATGGTCCATACCATTTCCCTGAAAAATTGATTCCTTTGATGATTATCAACGCGTTACATGGTAAAAATTTACCGGTTTATGGTAAAGGTGAAAATGTTCGCGATTGGTTATATGTAGAAGATCATTGCGAAGCTATTGATCTCATCGTTCGTAAGGGTACTGTAGGCGAAGTATATAATATCGGTGGTCATAATGAACGCGCTAATATTGATGTAGTAAAAACAATTCTTAGCGCACTGGGCAAAGATGAGTCCTTGATTACTTATGTAACAGACCGTCCAGGACATGACCAACGGTATGCTATTGATCCTACAAAAATCAACAATGAACTTGGTTGGTTACCTAAAACTACCTTTGATGAAGGTATCAAAAAAACAATTCAATGGTACTTAGATAATAAGGATTGGTGGGAACATATCATCAGTGGGGAATATCAAAACTACTACGCTGATATGTATGCGAATAGATAGGAGCTAGTTGATTATGAAAGTTCTTGTAACTGGTGTAGCTGGTCAATTAGGCTATGATGTCATTAAAGAGTTAGAGTCTCATCAAATTGAATATCTTGGTGTTGATCGAGATACAATGGACCTCACTGATGAAAATGCTGTTCGACAAGTTATTACAAATTTTGGTCCTGATGCGGTTATTCATTGTGCTGCTTATACTGCTGTTGATAAAGCTGAAGATGATGTAGAGGCTTGTCGTAAGGTGAATGTGGATGGTACTCGTTATATTGCCGAAGTATGTCGTGAAATTAATGCGAAAATGGTATATATCAGTACCGACTATGTGTTCCCTGGCACTGGTGAGCAATTCTATGAAGTAGATGATATCAAAGGTCCTCAAAATGTATATGGTCAATCTAAATATGATGGGGAACTAGAAGTTCAACGTTTATTAGAAAAATATTTTATCGTACGTATTTCTTGGGTATTCGGCATTAATGGTAATAATTTCATTAAAACCATGCTTCGTTTAGGTGAAACTAGAAATGCTTTAACAGTAGTAGCAGATCAAATTGGTTCTCCTACCTATACATATGATTTGGCTAAATTATTAGTGGAGATGGTAGAAAATGAACAGTATGGTGTGTACCATGCACATAATGAAGGTGTATGTTCTTGGGCTGAATTTGCTACAGAAATTTTTAAACAAGCAAATTTAAATGTTACGGTAATACCAGTTCCATCTACAGAGTATCCGACTAGAGCAGCTAGACCATTAAATTCTAGAATGAGTACTGCTAGATTAACGGAAAAAGGATTTGGGCTATTGCCAATATGGCAAGATGCATTGAAACGATATATTCGGGAATTATAAATTGTAAGGTGATTTGAGCTCTTTACAGATTGGAAAATGATACATGAAGGATTTAGTATTAAAGAATTCATTTTTTGCATTCTTATATGATTTGATTTCTTCTAGACAATTGCTTTGGGATCTTACAAAGAAGGATTTAAAGCAAAGATATCTAGGCTCTTATTTAGGTATTCTCTGGGCGTTTATCCAACCAACAATATCCGTCCTAATATTTTGGTTTGTCTTTCAGGTTGGGTTTAAAGCAATGCCTATTGATAACTTTCCATTTGTTTTATGGTTAGTTTGTGGCATGTTTCCTTGGTTTTATTTTAGTGATGGTTTGGTCGGTGCAACAAATTCAATTGCGGCAAATAGCTTTTTAGTAAAAAAAGTCGTATTTAGAGTTAGCTTGTTACCAATAATTCAATTAATGTCTGCATTAATTGTAAATTTATTTTTTGTGGTAATGTTAATGTTGATGTTTGTAGCATATGGATATGAACCATCAATATATTGGATTCAAGTTGTATATTATTTATTTGGTTTAGTATGTTTAACGTTTGGATTATCTTTAATTACATCTTCATTGACAGTTTTTTTGAAAGACATTAGCCAAATTGTTAATATGCTGTTACAATTTGGTTTTTGGGGAACACCAATATTTTGGAGTTTAAAAATGATTCCAGAGTCCTATCAAATATTTTTTAAATGTAATCCGATGTATTATATTGTTGAAGGCTACCGGAACTCGTTTATTTATCATCAATGGTTTTGGAATCTTGGGTACACAACAATAGGTTTTTGGGTTGTAACAGTTTTAATAATTGCTATTGGATTTAAATTGTTTAATAAATTACGACCACATTTTGCAGATGTGCTTTAAAGGATAAACATGGATAATAATGTGATTAATATACAGTCATTGACTAAA
>JBPOHV010000014.1:0-1539 GCA_052035175.1 candidate division WWE3 bacterium
AAATCGCTTTTCAAACTTACCCTCTTCTGGTCTTCCCAAATGCGACAATACCATCACTGCTGCTCCTTCATCCAGGGCAGTTTTTAAAGTAGGTAGGGCAGCTTGAAGACGTTGATCACTGGTTATAATTCCATCTTTTATTGGCACATTTAAATCTTCACGAATCAATATTCGTTTATTTCGAAGACTGAGTTCGCTCATTTTAATTAGATTCATCATGTTATCCTTTAACGATTCATCATACAGTTTGCGGTATCTAACATACGGTTAGAAAAACCCCATTCATTGTCATACCAAGCTACAATTTTCACTAAATTCCCTAAAACTTTCGTTTGCAGAGCATCAAAAATAGCTGAAGCAGGGTGGTGATTAAAATCACACGACACCAATGGTTCTTCATTGATGTGAAGTATTTCATTTTTTGCTTTTCGCATAATGTCATTTACTTCCGCCGCAGTGGTTTCACGCTGTGCAGTAAATGTGAAGTCAATGACAGAAACATTGAGTGTTGGGACGCGCATAGCAAATCCATCAAGTTTACCGGCCAGTTCCGGTAATACTAAACCCACAGCTTGTGCAGCGCCAGTTTTAGTCGGAATAATCGATTGAGTTGCTGAACGTGCCAGACGAAGATCAACATGACTTGCATCTAATAACATTTGATCTTTTGTATAAGCATGTACAGTATTAAGTAAGCCGTAGGAAATTCCTAAGGCCTCGTGAAGAGGTTTAACTACAGGTGCTAAGCAATTTGTAGTACAAGAGGCATTAGATACGATAATATCGGTTGCTTGCAGCGCATGATGATTTACTCCATACACAATTGTTGCATCTGCCCCCTTTCCTGGAGCTGAGATTAACACTTTCTTAGCACCAGCTTGTAGATGCTTCATGGCTCCCTCGCGGTCAGTGAAGCGACCAGTACATTCGAGTACGATATCGATATCCAAACTTTTCCATGGAAGTAAAGTAGGATCGCGTTCGGAAATAACGCGAATAGCATGTCCATCAATAATTAAGTTGTTTTCTTCGATGCGTACGTCTTTACCAAAGCGTCCGTGAGTTGAATCGTAGCGAGTCAAATGGGCGGTTGTTTCTATACCAGATACATCATTAATGGCAACCACATTGAATTGATTTTGTCGTTTATATTCAAAAATGGAGCGTAAAATACAGCGGCCAATGCGACCATAACCATTTATTGCGACACGTATCGTCATACTACTTCTCCGAATTACAGGGACTCTTCATGAGTCAGTTTATTAGAATTATATTTTTTCAGACTGATCATTTGCAATTTAAAATGCGCTCTAGCGTGATGATTATATTTTCTACACTAATACCTAAATAACTAAATGCGTGAGCTGCTGGTGCAGAAACACCAAAGCGGTCGATGCCAATTACTGCTCCATCTAAACCTACAAAACGATACCAATAAGCTGTGGCTCCTGCTTCAATAGCTATGCGTAAACGTACCTCATTAGGTAAAACGTGTTCCTGGTAGGTTCTGTCTTGCGCAAGAAAACGCTCACAGCAAGG